>NZ_JBBOPT010000002.1:0-12450 GCF_038003765.1 Paenibacillus sp. FSL H7-0714 | reverse complement strand
ATAATCAGTTATCAGAACGATATGAAGAACGATACAATGAACTTTTTGAGGTCATGCGGCAGCTAGGGGAACAGAACCAACAACAAGCGGAGGAATTGGCACGGGTACATAAGCGGATGGACGAGCAAAACGCGAATATATCAGTAATATTGCGGGAAGTATTGGACACACGCCGCATGGTAGCGGCTGCGAATGATAAGCGATGGTGGGAATTTTGGAAAAAGGACATGGTACTTCCTGATCTTGATGATCCCGAGGTACGTTGGAAGCTGAGCAAAGATAAATGAGAGTGTTATAGGGGCGGCGCTTTTAAGCGAAACGCCTTTTTTTGTGCGCGGGAAAATTAATATATTATATATATTAATTATAATGCTTAAAAATAACATTTATAACCATATTTTGATAGATTCGATTGTTTGCTGAATCAAATTGGTGAGTTATGATAAAAAGAAAAACAAAAGGAGGAAAGCTTATATTAGGGAATGGGGAAATATATTTTGGGAAGAAAAAGAATCGATCCAGAAGAGGTTGTTAAAACAATCTGCGTGAACGTAAAACAAAAGGTGCTTACTGAAATTGAAAAAGAAGGTAATTCAAAACATATCATCGAGAAAATGATAAATGAGAAATATTTGAAAACACAATAGACATATTTTCCTTTTTTTTTTATAATTACATAGGAACTTAATTTCTAAACGGAATATAAGTTCGCGTTAAAAGTGCTTTTATGTCTTATTTGAAAATATTTTGTGATTAAAAAGAGTGTTTTTTGCAGTTGCGTTAATTATTATTAATTTCAGTGCAGAAAAATAACTTTTTATGGTAAAAATGAGCTTGTGAGGGTCATTGACAAAATTTTCATTTGGGTGTTATCCTGCATTCAAGACATAAAAAAATATCCAACCCCGATACAGTGCTGGTAACACTGTTGACGGGAACCTGTTGCGGAATATCCCTCCGGCAACGGGTTATACTTTCGTACGTTGGACTTAGATTATTCTAGTCTATTCGATAGTATTTTGGCAATGAGAACAAAGACGGAGGGATAAACCTCGGTCTTTTTTTGTTGGGAGTTGCTTGTTTTGGAAAATGGGATTCAAGGAGAAACAACTAATTCGACCGTATTTGAATCAGTTTACAGCCCTGATCTAATAGAGGGGCTAGATTACACCAGGTATACAGGAAGCAGCGTATCTTTTAACGTGCTTCACGAAGTCACGTTTGGGGACATAATGATTTCTACTCTTTTGGCGTTCCTCATTCTATTCATGATTATTCGGTTTTTGCACAGTCTGATAATAGGAGGTAAACAATGATTCAGTCTATGGCAACCATGAACGCTTCTCAGCTTGTGGAGCATTACAGCTTATTCCTGGTCATACCCGTTTACTTTGCCCTGGTCAGCCTGTTTATTAATGTATTCGGGGTGAAAAAATGATCAAGGATTTGATGATCTTTCTTTTTACACTGGATAGTATGGACTTCGTTTTATTTGTTCCACTTCTGGCAATTAGCTTTTTTGTTGGGCTAATCACTCTTTTGAAAGGGGTGGGGCGATGGACTTAAAAGGGCTACTGGATATGTCATATTTTTGGTGGGTGTTTAACAAGATTGCAGCGGTGGGCATGGTCTTCTTGGTGATATACATAGCGATACAAGCCGGAGGATGGCTCCTGGAAACATTGATAACCGCTTTCAGAAATATGCGTGGTAGAAGTTAGGAGGAGCTTTATGTATAGCTCAATACCGACTATCTCGTTTTTCACAGATGCGGTACAAGCTGATTTTTGGTCAGTGTTACGCGCAATACTTTTTGTGGGTATGCCGTTTGTGATTATCGCAGCTGCCTTTGAGTATGGTGGGGAATTTATCGCTGTTATACGTAATGCCTTCAGCCGTCGTAGGGACGATGACGAGCATTATGATATATAAAAAAACAAATTATATTGGGAGGTTTTTAATATGTTTACATCAATTATGACTTCAATGGTACCAGCAGCAACACCGATTTTCTCAGGCACGGCAGATTGGGGCTTTGGTGCATCTGACGTTTGGTCAAACGTTATGCTCATCGTGGGTAGCGTATCGGCATTTTTGATCTTGGGTATTTGCATCAAGTTCGCACCGAAGGTATTCACAGTGATCTTTAAGGCTTTGGGTATTGGCGGCGGAAAGTAATCATAGAAGCACTTATGCCGGAAAAGGGGCGGGGGAAACCCCGTCCCTTTTTTATTGGGGGAAGCCATGAAGAAAATAATATTATTACTTGGCTTAGGGCTCCTGTTGCTTCCAGGGATCGCGGGAGCTGATAGCACATCAATAGATCTCAACAATTACTATTTTGCTCATGCCAATATGCCAGGTGAGTACGTGCTTAAAGATAAGTACAACAATACTGTACTTAAGGGTGACTATAGCCAAAATGATGGGCATGTAATTCAAATATCTTTTCGTAATTGGCACGCAAGCGGCAGTAATAAGGTTGTGATAAATCTCCCGGATGGATCACAAAAAACCGTCACAAATGGGGAAACAGTGACTTTTCCATCTAATCCCAAGCAAGTGAGTCTTACTCTTGTGAAAACGGATTACACCGAAAGCTATGTTGAGGTTTCTACTACTAACGTTTATGACCAATCTAATGGCGGTGTTAACTTGACGTATACATTTACGGGTAGTCCTCCAAGTTCTTTTGGATCTTTAGGTCCTGGAACCCCAACGTCATCACCTACACCCAAACCGACAGCTACACCAAACCCGACCACTACACCAATAGTCACACCCAAGCCCACGTATGTAGCAGGAAATCTTATGGCTTACAGGACAGGACGCACATTGATAGAGTGGGCGAATGAGCCGCCTAATACATCAAAATATGAAGTGTACCGTGACGGTGTGCTAGCGGCAACATTACCAGCAGGCACTTATCAGTATAATTTCCCTGATCCTAGCGACATAGACGCAGATTACGATATAAAAGCAATATCTAGCAGCGGAAATGTACTGGCTAAAACCACTCTTATAATAAGAGTCGGTCCTGGTACCGAAGATCCAGAGCCAACACCTAATCCAACCGATCCAGGAGATGGCGGCGAAAATGGTGGTACTAATCCGCAGCCAAGCTGTAATGATGTTTGTCAAAATATAAAGGACCAACTTAAATGCCCTGGTTGGGATGATTACATGGGAGCCTGGTCAGACATGATTAAGGGATCATTACCACCGCCGCCAGATTGGGAGAATGTAGCTGCCATTATGAGAGATACGATCGTTCCATCAATGGGTCAGGAGATTGTAAACCGTAGTCCTGAGATTGCTAGGATCATAGCGGACGAATTACAGAGTCGTGAAAAGGCGGTAAGTCCACCGCCGACCATAGCCGATTTTAAACCGAATGTTCCTCGAATTACTGATACGCCGAAAGTGAACGCGAATTTGACCGATAACGTCCCGAATTTTACGCCTGACTATACGGAGGACAAGGGTTTCGTGATCCCTGACCCTGCATCTATCCAGTTTAATGATAATACGGATAAGGGCTATGAGTATCAACCTATTGAGAGTGCAACCCCTACGTTTGCGGCTGCTATTGAACCGTCCTCGACAGATAAGGGCTACAAGGATGCCGATCCGGTAGAGATTAAGCCTCCTGCCTATGTCGGGGGAAGGTACACACCAGAGGAAACACCGCCACCGTACAAACCGGAAGCTACGGAGGTGCCTATGCCGCAATATACTGGCAGCGAAAACACCGGAGACTATAGAAATTACAGCAGTCCATCAGAAACATTCAAGGCGTACGGGGGGGGATGAAATGAAAAAAATTATAATGTTTGCAGTCTCCCTATTTTTTGTTTTTAGTTTATCGAATGTAGCAAATGCACAGCCTGGGGGACTGTTAGATGGAAAGCCCTTTAAGTTAATTAATGGTACAGAGACGTATTTGTTTACAGATGGCGATCCGAATACTATGAATTTTTTAGAACCATCAGGTCCGGCTACTTATACATCGAATGTATCTATGGATATAAGCGCCATTTATTATGATTGGGGTCCAGGTAATTCATACCCTGCAAATTATCGTTTTTATGATTCTGCTGACAAATTATTGTACACAGGAACTACATCATCACGTTTTCAACAAAAAGTTTTTTTACCAACTGTTATAAAAAATGTTACCAAAATAATAATTGGCAACTCCACCTATGAATACGCCAGGGAATTTGATGTGTGGGGAACGATGAATTTAGAGCGTCCTTTGTCTGTTTCTGCTTTGCCTGGTACAAAAAAAATAAATGTGAGTTTTACGGCCCCAGAGGGCGCAACTGGATATTATATCTACTTAAATGGGACGAAATCAGCCCATTTTACAGGTACAAGCTATGAAGTTAAAAACTTGTTGCCTGATGTGTCTTATACGGTCCAACTATCGGCAGAATACAACGGTAATGAGTCTCCACTAACAGAAGCCAAAACGGTAATACCTTATGACAATGAGGTGATACCGGTATTAGACACAGCAGCGGACTGGGGCAAAATAACAATAACCTGGAACAAGCCGGAAACTGTGAAAAAGTATCTTCTCTATGTAGATGATCGGGCAGCAACAGAGGTCGAAGGTATGCCGTTTGTATTATCTGGATTATCGCCAGAAACAGAATACAAGCTGCAAGTTGAATATACCGATCGTTACGGGAGGACCTTTAAATCTGATGTTGCTACAGTCAAAACAAAAGTTAAACCAGTAGACGTAGACCCACCAGGCAAGCCGACCTTATTAACTGCTCAAATGTCATCGGATTTTAAATACATTATCGTTACCTGGAAGGGTAACAGCGAAACGGATTTGGCAGGATACAACCTTTTTGTCACTGACAATGGCGGCAATAAAAAAAAGCTGAACACATCTCTATTAAAATCTAACAGCTATGCGTTTCCAGATTTTATAGCGGATCATGAATATGTATTTAGTTTAGAAGCCGTTGACGAATCGGGTAACACATCGGAATTAGCAGATACAAGTATAAAGGCGACAACTAAACCAGTGACGGAGAGCGAGCAGGAAAATACAGCAGAATATATTATTGTCACTTGGAAAGAGACACCAAACGCTATTGAATATCTTGTTTTTTTAAATGGCAGACAAGTAGGCACAGCGGGTAAGGATGAACGGAGCTTTAAGATAACAAGGGCTATGGGCTACAATCCGGCAAGTATGGCAAATGTAACGCTAGTAAAAGCAAAATTTGCTGACGGCAGCACTGGCGGTGGTCAAAATGTCGGTGATCCACCTATAGCGGGGAATCCAGATGGTTGGGGACTAACAGGATCTGAAATTTGGAAGAACGTTGTCTTGTTGGTTGCGTCTTTAGGTATTTTTATGCTGCTAGGTATCTGTATCAGGCTCGCACCAAAAGCATTTAGAATTTTACGTCAAGCGATTAATTGGAGGGGTTAAAAATGAACGCAGCTGAGCTAATGGCAGGAGGAATGAAGCTGATTCTAATGGCATCCCCGTTTATGTTGATCTATGTATCCATTGCCTACAGTAATGAAATTATTGATTTAATACGGCATGCAGTCTTGGGACGGAGCCGGAAAGGTTGGGATTAGATGTTTAGCGCCATAGCAGACGGTTTTAACTATTTGTTTAGTATGCTTGCTGATTTTTTTTGGAAGCTCATGGACGGTTTGCTGTGGCTGCTACAACCTATATTTGATTTAATATCTCTGATCTTTGGGTTAATCGTTTGGATCGGTGTCATCATCTTTAAAATTGTGATGCTAGTATTTGCGGTTGGTAAAATGCTTGTTGGTCTAATCGGTGGGTTATTCGCAACGATAACAGGATTTGGGTACACAGGCAGTACAACAAATTTGCCTGGAAGCTACATGGAGGTGTACTCCCATATCAGACCATACTTGTCGATGCTGCAGCTAGACAAGATCGCTTATTTGGCTCAGTTCGGAATATGGTTTTTTACAGCGTGGGCGGCTCTGCACTTGATCGGTGGCATGAGAGGGGGCGGCAGCAGTGAGTAACTTTTTAGATAACATCTTTAATCCTGTAGTGCAGTTTTTGGATAAATGTATCTCGCAGCTCAACCAGATCGGAACGGTGGCAGCCAAGGGAGTTCGCCTGGATAACTACTTTGGCTATTTCGGGATACTTGGACCTGAGTGGGCTAGGGCAATCAGTTCTTTGCTTGCTGCACTAACCTTCTTGTTTATCTTATATACAGTGCAAAAGTATAGTAGTGTGCTGCTTTGGTTTAAGGATTTAATCAAGTGGTGGTAAAGGGGGAGAGGCAATTGGAATTGGCGTTTCAGTACTTTTTTATCGCAGGAGCTGGCGTTGGGTTGGGGCTTTGTTTAACAGTTTTTCCTTGTTGGATGGTCATTAAAAAAATAAGTACTGGGGGTTTTAGCTTTGGCAAAAAAAGAGGAAAAAATTAACCTGGGTCGCGTTGTACTCTTTCGGAATTACACAGCTCAAAAGGCAGAGGATCTGCATACAGGAGATAAAGACGTTTGCGAGATCCTCGAGGTGGAGGATGACCAGGGCGAATACATAAGAGCAGGTTACTACGTACTGCCAAAAGCAGACGCTACAGTTTTGAGTAATGAGGACGGTTTAGTTTATGTATACAACGTCAGTTTGCCGTACCTGGAAGAGGTAGCTCACCTGGCAAAGGTAGAGGAAAATATTATTATCGGACAAGCTTTTCTTTATCCTGGTCGCAACATGCCAAGAACAGGACCAAATGCATTCCAGTGGTGCATGTTTGCAGGAATATTCTTACTAGGAGCCTTTGCGATTTTCGCGGGTTAGAAAAGGAGGATTACAATGGGCAAACCGTTAGACCTTGAAGGGATCGTTAACCAGGACTTATACAGTAATCCTATGCCGCAGATTGACGGAGTTAAGCAGGTCTTAGAGACGCTGCAAGACCGTGTGCAGGCTTTAACGCCTACACAGATGCAAGCCATAGGGTACTTGGAGTATTTGCAAACTAGGGGTATTCATGAAGGTAATAGACCCTATTCGGAGTTGATAGATCGTATCCAAAATCATGCCTACCGTGTGGCTCCTCCTGGATTCTTTATTAGAGTAATCGAGGCGCTAATTCCGCGACCAACTACAATTGATGCTAAGACCGCGGCGAAAATGAACCAGGAGAGAGAAGGGAATAGGTAATGTTTAATAATGCGAATTGGGGGTTTGGAGCTGCTGAAATTTGGTCTAATTTGTTGTTGATCGTTGGCTCATTATCAGGTTTTTTGCTATTAGGAATCTGCATTTATATGGCTCCATCAGTCATGTTTATAATCAGACAAGCCGCGGTTTACAGAGAGCGTGGAGAGTGGGAAAGACCCCGAGAAAAAGGGTGGAAACGTGCAGAACTTTCAAGTCGTGTACGTCATGGGACGGATTGGAAAGGGCGGAGAAGATGGTGATAGATAGTGTTTGGTACAGTGTGCTGATGCTCGTTGGTAGTCTTTCAGTCTATTTGCTTGCCGGAATCTGTGTGACCGTTTACGGGCTTTGGGTTGAGAGAAGAGCTAAGCACTATACATCTACAGACTATGCTGTTATGGAACGGAGGAAACGTTAATGGCTCGGGTAATTGGTCTAACAGGTCCATTCGGCAGCGGCAAGAGTACAACGGCAGTAATCAAGGGGGTAACGTGGTCTAAAGCATCAGGGGCGAAGATATTTGCTAATTTCCCTATGCGGGGAGCGTACCTATTTGATAGCTTCGAGGACTGGTACCGTATCGCGGATCTACACGGCAGCGTGGTAATTTTTGATGAATCTCAGACTAACTTCGATTCAAGAAAGTGGGCAAATGAAGCGAATACAACCCTAACCCAAATATTTAACTATGTTAGGAAAATGAATTGTATTTTTATTTTCATCTTGCCAAGCTACAACAACATAGACACGCGTATTCGCCAAAACACAGAGCTGCTTATCAACTGTCAGAAGACTCCTGGAGGAACAATAATTAATCACGTTTATGATTATCAGGATAAAGCATATGGTGAGTGGGGGCGGCTGCTGAATAAATGGGTATTGCCACCATCATCACAAAAAAAGGTTTACGCGCTTGATGTATTTGACACAAACAGTATGGTAAAAAGCTTTCCTATGCCTGTAGGCAAAAAACAAACGATAGATTTTTTTGAAGAGCTTGCTAGACGACATGATGCAGCACTTAAGCGCTTAGGAATTTATAAAGAGATCGAGACACTGGATAAAGAGGAGCTGCTCTTTTATGCAAACTGAAAAACTACTTTCCCCAGACACATATACCTTCTATCGAATCTACATGGGTAAGGAGATTAACCCCGTGGTGCTTAATAAAAAGTGGAAAGAATATTTGGAACAAACCTATACCAATCAGCTTACACAAGCTTGTAAGGCGACTAAGAGCGTAGCGGTGAGGTCTACGCTGCTGTCACGTCATGAAAAGGATATGTGCAAGGATAAGCGCTACCATTCAGGAAATAAAGTCTATTATATGTTTCCTGAAAATGATGTGCCATTGAACATCTACTGTAGGTTGATCCAGGAAGAGGGAAGGATTGTTTTCGAGTAAATATCTAGTAGATAGGAGGGGTTGAAATGATAACGGGATTTAGAAAGTTTTGGGGAAAGAGAGATTTTAATATTAGTAAATGGTTATGGAAAATTTTAGAGCTTGGGGTTTTGGTTGTAGGTATTGCAGTTTTTTACAGAGTGGCTCAAGAACAGGCAGGGAGAATAAGCCTTAAAGAATATAATGAATTTATGCAAGCTTTGGGCGCAGCTGCTGAACCGAATGAAAAGAACGGGAGTGTGTTAGCTTTTCTTATGACATATCTGTTCGCAGTCCTGGGAATTCCAACAGCATATATATTTGTTTGGATCCACCGAATTATTAAATGGTTTGCCATCAAAGATGTACGAATTCACTTTGAAAGAGAAAATAAATTGCTAGAGCAGCAATCTAAACATATGGTTTTATAGTAACCATTTACAGGGTTTAAATGGTATAAATGAGCAAAAAAACGCGAACTTAAATTCTATACCGAAAGTAAATTCGACAAAATTAGGTCTATTAAGTAAAAAGCCCTAGTAAGTTTGAGTAGAAATGTGGTAATATTTTCTCATTGAGAAATAAAAAGACCACGTTTCACGCAGCTACTAAGGTTTTCCCGACCTAAGTAGTTGTAACTGTTACACCGACGCACATCGGAAAACAGCGAGCGCTAAAACATGGCTTTGCTCTTATTGTACCGGATTTTTGATCTGGAATCAATAAAAACAAAGCATTTGTGAAGGCTCTCCTGATCCCTTTGTGGGATCGGGAGAGCCTTTTTATTTTTCTGGTAGGTACATAGACAACTAGAAAAACCGGAAGTAAAAAGGCTTCGCATTGAATTTTCGAAAAAAATTCAGGGCAAGGGGCTTACTTTCTTATTGCCAAAAACGGAGAAAATCTATAAAAAACAATGCATTTCCGGTTTGCACCGGACTATATCGGGCGCTCAATGCCACCCAAAACGACTATAAACAAACTCGGACAAGCTGCAAATTGTTCGTTGATGGTGATGGTAGGTCGTCCCACCCCCTACGATAGTGTCCCTTCAGCGGAGCCGGTTCGAAAGATCGGTACAGCAGTCTGAAGACTAGATGGCTGTAGGTGTCTTCCGTTGCCGGGGAAAAGTCTATCTGTAATCCCCACCTTCCTGAGTGGCGTTGTGACTCCAACGACCACATTCCCGTCCGTAGGAGCCTGTTAAAGGGCTCCGGCTGGCTGCAAGAGTTAGGTAAGACTATACGTGGTAAAGTACGACCAGGACACGTTGAATTGCAGCAAGGTGAAGCGACCGGATAACCCGAGAACGCCAACGCGTTTGGTTTTCGATTCTTCCCGCAGTCCCTCCTGTATATGGGGGCTGCGGCTCTCTCCTTCCTCCCCTCGCCCGCCATCACGGTACGGCGCAATTGTCAACACAAAAGTTAGAGCCGCAAAATGAAGGGGCGGAGGTGGGGAGCAGTGCTTAAAATCTTCCAGGCTCGCGTAGCGAGGCATCCTTTTAACGCGGGCTTGGGGATAAAAGGAAAAATAAAAAAGATATCCACAGGATAAGGAAGGGGCAGAGCGACATCGATAGTGACCCCACGCCGCACCAGCGGCACAACAACTCTTACACTGGTTGTCGAAGGGGATGAGCTGGAGCGCGCGCGGACTCAATCGCTTATTTTTTTGGATACAAAACACTTGATTTTGTATCCAAAAAGGATTATTATGGATACAAGAGAGAGCAACAAACCGCCCTAGAGTGGGTGATCGAAAGGAGTTGGTAGACTATGAATAAGATGGACGCGGTTGACCAGGCTTACCGGATCGCTACGCTGACGGAGCCGACCGGAGAAATTAGGCAGCTTCTCAGCGGTCTGAGCTTTGAGCGCTCGCTCGAACTGCTGCTTATGATGCGGCAATCGACCAAAAAGGTAAAAAATCCAGCGGGATTCCTGCGCCGCGCGATCCAGGAGGATTGGCAGCCTGGTCAGATTCCCGAGAAAATTGATCGTCGGATAGAAAATGCAACACAACGAATTTATGAGCGGAATGGTCTTACACCTGAGCAAGCGCGCCAGGCGACCATAGCAAGCCGCAAGAGAGGGTTTTAAGCATGAAAGACACCAGGAAGAACATCAAGGCGGCGGCAGCTGTTAAGGCTGATTTAAACGCTATACAGAAGGAACTAAAACTAAAGACCGAAAGTATGGCAATTGCTTATCTAATGGCTATGTATTTGAACCGGAAAGAAACTAAAATATCTCTTGCAGATCATCAAAAATTTATGAAAATTGCTGAGGATGCAAACCGTCAAGCATCGTTATAAAAATGAAAAAAGGGTGTGAACGAATGGATCACGCAATTGACAGAGTAAATACATTTTATGAGCTCGCGTTGGAACGGCTTTATGATGACTGGGTAAAAGGTGAGTATAACAAGTTGTCGGAATGTCCGAGGTATGAAGAATGTAACACGTATCGTAAGGCGATTAAGGTAATGAAAGATTGGGCTTATAGATCAACATCGAGAGGATCAGTCAAAGAGGATTTAGTATCACATATGTGGGTTACTAAAGGCATTGAAATTAAATGGTAATGAGTAGATGACGCATACCGCGTAATAGAAAGGAGAATATTTACTTATGGAATGTACGATTTGTCGCACAACTCACCTGGTTGAGCTAAGACCAGTTTATGAGGAAAAAGAACCCGTTTGCTTTGCTTGTTGGCTGGAATTTTATGCAAATGATGATGATAAAGAGTTTCTTAAGGATTTAGAGTAGACGCATTATGTGCAGGAAGGGATGGAAGATATGTACGATAGATTGGATGAAGTAAAGAAACAACATCATTTTGGGAATCTGCATGAAAGAGATTTCGTCTGGCTCATTGAGCAAGCAGAAATACTAAAAAAAATCGAAAAACGATGGATTGAAATTGAAACAAATGGAACAAAAGAAGAAGCTGACGATTTTTATACATTTGTTCAAGAAACGCTAGCCAACAGTCAAGCTGCTGAATAGTCCGAATGTTACTGCGTAGTGTTGGCAGCTGCGCGACTGCCCACCGCCTTTGTGTTTACATATTTACATATCCGATATTAATTATGTATGTGGTGTCTTGATAGATCGGCGGTGGGCAGTCGCGCAGCTGCCAACACTTTAAATGAGAAAGGTTGTGGGAACAATGAAAGAGTTTAGCGAGAAGGAAATATATGAAATGATGAAAAAAATGCAATCGTTGATCGTGGTTCCTCATAGACCGAACTTTTCGGTAAATGAAGAACATAGGGATTTGAAGAAATCGGAAGAAAACGAGAGTTTGTAACTTCGGCATTCTACCTTAAAAATTGATTGTTCCACGGTAGCGTAATCGGCGGTCATGGTCGAATTTGACCAAATACGAGGATCAGACCGCTGGACATGTTCACAAAATCGTGAATTTGGTACATATGTACTTTAAGGGGGCGGCGGTATTTATGGAAATCGTGAATGTCTCTATGATTATGTTGACGCGGGAGTATTTAGAAACTTAGAATCAGAGGATATAGAAGACCTCACTGTAGCGGAAATGGCGTGGGGTTTAATCCGATATTGTAGGTGATATGAATATGCTAGGAACTAAGGAAATTAGCGAGATTTTGGGAGTTAAAGCCGTTACAGTGCGGAAATATGCAGGAGAGCTTGAAAAGGCAGGGTATAGCGTTATTAAAAGCGAGAGCGGTCATCGTGAGTTCTCAGAGGAAGACGCTACAGCGTTCAGACACATGAAAGCGCTATGTGAACAAAGCGGAATGACAGTAGAATTAGCGGCAAAGGTAGTAGCAGCAAAGCATTTAAAGGCGACTGAATCTATAGCGCCTATGGTTATTTCAAGCG